>NZ_CAPG01000035.1:0-27315 GCF_000321185.1 Bacillus sp. AP8 | reverse complement strand
TTGTTGCTTCTTTTTTGTATTTATACAATGAGCGAATATTCCATTTTTAAAATTAAAAGTAGATATAAAATCATTAGCTTGATATACTAATAGCGGGTAGTATCTATTTGTGATAGAACTGCACCTATATTTGTAAGAGTTGTAATGACATATTAGTAGTCTGCCTAGATCCGAGAGGACAGGGACAGAGGGATGAAACATAGCTACCATTACGAGATCCTTCTGTGTATAGAAGGGTTTTTTTGCCGTTTGGAAGCAATCGTATAACGTTTTATCTCCTCTAAAAAAAGGAGGAAAAAAATGAAACTTTATAGTCAATTTGTAAAAATGAAGCAAGAAAAAGAAAAAATTGTTATGCTAACAGCTTATGACTATCCTTCTGCGTTATTAGCAGAAGAAGCAAAAGTGGATATGATTTTAGTGGGTGATTCATTAGGAATGGTTGTTCTTGGTTATGATTCAACAATTCCTGTAACTGTTGATGACATGATTCATCATACTAAAGCCGTAAAACGTGGTGCTACTGATACATTCACGGTAACTGATATGCCGTTTATGAGTTATCATTTATCAATGGATGAGACTTTAAAAAATGCTGCTCGTATTATGCAAGAAGGAAGAGCGGATGCCGTTAAAGTAGAAGGAGCTGGGGAAGTATTATACAAAATTAGCGCCTTAACTGAAGCGGGGATTCCGGTTGTATCTCACCTAGGATTAACGCCTCAATCAGTCGGTATTCTTGGTGGATATAAAGTACAAGGAAAAGATGCTGAAGCAGCACAAAAATTATTAGAAGATGCAATCAAATGTCAAGAAGCTGGAGCAATTGCCCTTGTATTAGAATGTGTTCCATACCAAGTTGGAAAAATGATTACAGAAGCATTATCGATTCCGACAATTGGAATTGGAGCAGGAAATGCTACAGATGGCCAAGTTCTAGTTTATCATGACGTTATTCAATATGGAGTAAAGCGCTTACCAAAATTCGTAAAAGCATATGGCAATGCAAATGAGGAAATTCTTTCTGGTTTAACGGCTTACGTGAAAGAAGTAAAAGAATCTGTATTTCCTGATGAAAAACATTCCTTTACGATGAAGGAAGAAGAAGTTCAAGCATTGTATGGAGGCAAATAATGAAAATTGTTACGAGCATTGAAGAACTGCAAACAGAATTACGAGAAGTACGAGAAACTGGCAAACAAATTGGCTATGTACCTACAATGGGGTATTTACATGAGGGTCATCAACAGCTGTTGAAACAAGCACGTAGTGCCAATGATATTGTTGTTCTAAGTGTTTTTGTCAATCCATTACAATTTGGTGAGAATGAAGATTTAGATAAATATCCTCGAGATATTGAACATGATGAACAAGTTGCGAGACAACATGATGTGGACTATATTTTTTATCCTTCGGTGGAAGAAATGTATCCAGCTCAACCGTCTGTAACGGTAAGAGTAAATAAACGAACAAATGTATTATGTGGTCAGTCTAGGCCCGGACATTTTGATGGTGTGGCAACGGTATTAACGAAGCTCTTTAATATCATTCAGCCAATGAGAGCATACTTTGGCTTAAAGGATGCTCAACAAGTTGCTGTTGTTGAAGGCTTAGTAGAAGATTTTAATTTTCCTATCCAAATCGTTCGTGTTGATACTGTCAGAGAAGAGGATGGATTAGCGAAAAGCTCTAGAAATGTATTTCTAACTGATCAGGAAAGAAAAGAAGCGAAACATTTATATAGAAGCTTACAGCTCGGGAAAGCTTTAATTGCTGAAGGTGAAAAAAATCCGAAACATATTATTACAGAAATGAAAAAATATATTGAACAACACACGAGTGGAAAAACGGATTATATAGAAATATATTCTTATCCTGATCTTGAAAAAATTGAAATTGTTGAAGGGCAAGTAATTATTGCTTTAGCCGTAGCATTTAGCGGAGCAAGATTAATTGATAATGTCGTTTTTAGTATTTAAGCTATAGTGTAAAAAAGATACTGGGGGAATTGATAGTGTTCAGAACGATGATGAAGGGAAAAATCCATCGAGCTACGGTAACAGAAGCGAATTTAAATTATGTAGGAAGCATTACAATCGATGAAGATATACTTGATGCGGTAGATATGCTACCAAATGAAAAAGTGGCCATCGTTAATAATAATAATGGTGCAAGATTAGAAACATATATTATTCCTGGTGAAAGAGGTAGTGGTGTTGTCTGTCTAAATGGTGCTGCTGCTCGCTTAGTGCAACCAGGTGATATTGTTATTATCATTTCTTATGCGATTATTGCAGAAGAGCATGTGAAAAATCATCAACCAAAAGTGGCAATCATGGGTGAAAATAATAAAATTATTGATATGATTTCCCATGAGCCTGAGGCAACTATTTTATAAAATCTAATTTGATCGGTGGGGAGATTTACTTATCTTCACCGATTTTTTGTTGTCTGATTTATAGGTCTATAGCTTAACCAAAAAAGAATGAGGTGATTTTTCTTGAGTTAGCTACATTGTCAGATGACTGTATAATCATGTAATATAGTGTTTATTAGACTTTCAAAAAGGTATTTTGCTTTTTTGATTATGGAATTTTGAGGTGTACAATAATGAGTCAACGTTATGTTGTCGTGGATTTAGAAACAACAGGGAACTCCGTCAAAAAAGGTGATAGAATTATTCAATTTGCAGCGGTCATTATAGAAAATGACAAGATTGTTGAAGAGTTTTCGACTTTTTTGAATCCTGAACAATCCATTTCACCATTTATTGAAGAACTGACAGGAATACATGAGTCGATGCTTGTTAATGCTCCTTTATTCTCTGAGGTAGCACCTAAGATAATCGAGCTTCTACAAGACTCATGCTTCGTTGCTCATAATGTATTATTCGATTTATCGTTTTTACAAGATGAATTATATACTTGCGGTTATGAAGGCTTCTATGGTTCAACCATTGATACAGTTGAATTAGCAAAAATTATGCGACCTACAGCAACAAGCTATAAATTATCGCATTTAGCAAAAGAAGAAGGATATGAACATGATCGTCCCCATCAGGCAGATAGTGATGCATATGCAACTGCGGAGCTTTTTCTTAAATTTGCTAAAGAACTTCACGATATTCCGTTAGTGACGCTTAAACAACTGTATAAATTGTCTTATTCTTTAAAAAGTGAAATATCAGAGCTTATTTCGCTTATATTACAAAAAAGAATGTCTAAAAGTCCTATTCATCATCCACATCTATTTATTAATAAGGGAATTGCTTTAAAAAAATCAATGGATTCAGATGAAGAAGAAATTCGAAAGGCTGACTTTGAATTTCCTGAAACAAAGGAAAAGAAAATAGAACAGTTACAGAAGGCATTTTCAAATTTAGAAATTAGAAATGATCAAATGACTATGATGGACGAAGTCTATCGAGTTTTTAATGCGAATAAAATTGCGTTAATTGAAGCTGGAACAGGATTGGGAAAAACATTAGGCTATTTGTTACCTGCGGCCTATTATGCTATTCAAAATAATGAGAAAGTGATGATTAGCACTTATACCATTGAGTTGCAAAACCAACTTCTCCAAAAGGAATTAGCTAAACTACAATTGATGGTTCCTTTTAAGATACATACAGTTGTTTTAAAAGGTCGTGCGAATTATTTAAGTTTAGCCAAATTTGATCGAGCATTACGGACAAGAGATGATAACTATGATAGTGCTTTAACGAAAATGCAAATATTAATTTGGCTATTACACACGGAGACTGGTGATAAGGATGAGCTAAACCTTTCTAGTGGTGGAGAGCTATTTTGGGATCGACTGCAAGGAGCCAATAATATTGCAACCGAGCACCAAAATTCATGGGAGCCATTTGATTTTTATCAGCGTGCAAAAGCTTTAGCTTATAAAGCAGATTTAATTATTACTAATCACTCATATTTAATGACAGATTATTTCTTAAAGAATAATCAAGAAGCGAGCTGCCACACTTTAATTATTGATGAAGCGCATCAATTAGAAAATGCAGCATCCAAGCATTTAGGTAGTACAGTTGATTACGTGAAATTAAAAATGATGATCAACAAACTAGGTTCATTTGAGCAGAATCAGCTAATTCATAAAGTTGCAAAAATGATTAGTGATATTGATCCATCTAAAAATCAAATACAGTTTCATACTGAACGCTTATTACAAGAAGTCACTTTCGAATTGGAGCAATTCTTCCAATTACTATCTAGTTGTTGCGAGGAATATAGTAAAAAAAGCCATACTCAAAATACAGTTACTATACCAATGCTACTGTCTACTCATACCAACGCTAAACCGCTAATGATGATTGTGGAGAGACTAAGTGAGCACTTCAAGCAATTAGCGGCTGATTTAAGAAGTAATGTAGAATTTGTTTTACAAAATGGCCAGCCAGGAAAAACACAGCTGTTTTATTTATCAGAAATGGAAAGTATCGCTTCATTCTTTGTTGAAAATGCTCAACGTCTGATGGAATATTTCGTTAGGAATAAAGATTCTGTACTTTATTGGCTAGAGTGGAATAGAAAAAGTCCTAGTCAATATGTTTTCTTATATTCACAGCCTATTATGGGTGGAAGTGATTTGTGGTTAAGATATTTTGCCTTCCAAAAAAGTGTAGTCCTAACATCGTCAACATTAACAGTCAAAGGATCATTTGATTACATGAAGAATAAGCTTGGTCTTCATAATAAAGATATTGAAGTGTTTTCATTTCCGTCCCCTTTCTTGTATAAAGAAAAGGTTCAAATGCTTATTCCAGATGATATTCCAGAAGTTAATGCTGTTAGTGCTGATACATATGTTGATAATATTGCTATTTATATTGAAAAAACAGCGATTGCAAGTAAAGGTAGGATGTTAGTATTATTTACTTCGCAAGAAATGTTACGAATGACTCACGAGAAGTTAAAGGAACGCAGTGCATTAGATGATTTTAATATCCTTTCACAAGGAATATCAAGTAAAAGTAAGTCAAGATTAATTAAATACTTTCAAAACTTTGATAAATCCATATTACTTGGGACAGCAAGTTTTTGGGATGGCTTAGATTTGCCTGGTGAAACCTTACAAAGCTTAATGATTGTACGACTACCGTTTTCGCCACCCGATGAGCCTCTTACAGACGCACGCTGTAAAAGGATTAAGGAAAATGGGGGGAATCCGTTTAGTGAATATTCATTACCAGAAGCTATAATGAGATTTAGACAAGGTTTCGGCAGGTTAATTCGTACCAATGAAGATAAAGGAATCTTTATTGTATGTGATAGGAGAATAGTTACAACGAAATATGGAATTGATTTTATTAAATCCATACCAGAGATTGAAATGAAAAAGGTAAATCAGGATATTGTACAAAGTATAATTAAGAAATGGTTGAATGAAGTATAGTGAATAATAATTTTTTGATGAAATTTTATTTTTCTAACAAAAAAACTGTTATAATATTGAAAGAGTCGTTAATGCGGTTTCTGCATTTAAAATAGTCAAGACAATATTGTTATGACAAAATCTTCTATTACCAGAAGGTATATGGAATGTAAGTAAACCATTCGATTGAAAAAGTTCAATATCAACCTGATTTATATAAAGTGGTGGATGTACTGAATAGATAGTAATTATTTGATTTGTTAGTATTTGGACTTTCACTAGATTGTGAGATCAGAAACAGTTAATTTAACGATTTATAGAACATAAAGTGAGTGGTTTTATTGAAAAAATGGATTTTAGCAATTAGCTTTTTACTTATCATTATAATTGGTTATGTCATAGCGAGCTTTCTTGTAGGTATGGATTATGCCAATAATGAAGAAGAAAGAGCCATAAATATAGCAAAAAGTGAAGGTGGCCTCACTACTGTTAGTGATTTTTATTTATATCATGGAAAAGAAGTTTATTCCGTAGTTGTAGGTAAGGATAAAAAAGGTGTCCAACAGGTATTATGGATTCCTAAAGATCGTAAAGATCATTCAATTGTTAAGAAGAAGTATTCTTCAGGTGTTTCAAAGAAAGAGATTACAAAGATTGTGGAACATTCGTATCAACCAGACGAAATCATCTCGATTAAGCTAGGAATGGAAAGTAAGGTTGCTTTATGGGAAGTTACTATTAAAGATCATAAAGACCGATTACATTATTATTATTTCGATTTTCTAACCGGAGAATCGTTAACAAAATATATAGGTATTTAACATAACTAGGGGGAGTATTAAGTATGATACTGGCAAAACGTGTTCAAGCTCTTACACCATCAACAACATTAGCAATTACTGCAAAAGCAAAGGAGCTCAAGGCACAAGGGCTTGATATAATTGGTCTTGGAGCAGGGGAACCTGATTTCAATACTCCGCAGCATATCATTGATGCTGCTACAGCTTCTATGAATGAAGGATTTACCAAATATACACCTTCTGCAGGATTACCTAAGCTAAAGGAAGCTATCATAGCGAAATTAAAAAGAGACCAAGGATTAGATTACAAGCCTTCAGAAATTATTGTTGGTCTTGGAGCTAAGCATGTTCTTTATACTTTATTCCAAGCCATTTTAGACGAAGGTGATGAAGTTATTATTCCAACACCTTATTGGGTTAGCTATCCTGAACAAGTGAAACTTGCAGATGGAGTACCTGTATATTGTGAAGGATTGGAAAGTAACTCATTTAAAGTAACACCAGAGGTAATTGAAGCACTTGTAACTGAGAAAACGAAAGCTATTATCATTAACTCGCCAAGTAATCCAACAGGGATGCTATATTCAGCGGATGAATTGGCTAAGATTGGAGAAGTTTGCTTAAAGCATAACATTCTAATCGTTTCAGATGAAATTTATGAAAAACTTATATATGATGGTAATGAGCATGTATCAATTGCTCAGCTATCTCCAGAATTAAAAGAAAATACTATTATAATAAATGGTGTTTCAAAATCACATAGCATGACAGGTTGGAGAATTGGTTATGCTGCTGGTAATGAAAAAATTGTAAAAGCAATGACAAACCTTGCAAGCCACAGTACTTCTAATCCAACAACAACTGCTCAATACGGTGCCATTGCTGCATATGATGGTCCTCAAGATGCTGTTGAAGAAATGAGAAAAGCATTTGAAGAGCGTTTGAATACAATTTATGATCAATTAGTAGCTATTCCGGGTGTTACTTGTATTAAACCAAAAGGTGCATTTTACTTATTCCCAAATGTTAAGGAAGCTGCACTAGCTACAGGCTACAATAATGTAGATGAATTTGTTGCTGCATTACTTGAAGAAGCATTAGTAGCTGTAATTCCAGGATCAGGATTTGGTGCACCAGATAATATTCGCTTATCATATGCAACTTCACTAGACTTATTAGAAAGTGCAGTATCACGAATGGCTAATTTTGTTCAAACAAAAATGAAATAATAAATGAAAAAGCTAAGCGAAAGCTTAGCTTTTTTATTGTGTCGAAACTCGTACATAACATATATTATTGTATTGCATTTATTTAAAAAGAGTTGGGAAAATATCATGTAATTAAAGCATAGAAACAAAGGTCTACTAAGGTAGAACAATATACTTTTTAAAATTTTTAATTTTCGGAAAATTAAAAAAACTATTGAAATTATTAGCTCAGGATGATATTCTTTAGTAAATAAATGGAAGAAACGTCGTTGTTTATAAAACAACAAATATGAGAGTTTCTTTGATTTTTTAATGAACATTAGGAATAAGTGTCGACAGACGACAAGAAAGGAGAGAACTATGGATACTTTTTCTATAGAAAAACCAATGAGATATTATGATCAAGTTTATCATTCGATAAGAGAGATGATTGTAAAAGGTGTATTAAAACCAGGAGATGGTATTTATGAAGCTAGAATAGCTAGAGAATTAAATATCAGTCGCAGTCCAGTTCGTGAAGCTGTGAGAGCTTTAGAAAAAGAAGGTTTACTAGAGATAAATGAAAAATCAAGAATTACGGTGTACAAACCAACTATTAAGGATATAGAAGATATTTATCAATGCCGAATTGTTCTGGAGTCTTTAGCTGCTAGTTTAACAACGAGATTGGCAACAAAATCAGAAATAGAAGAAATTGAAAGTACTCTTGTAAAAAGTAGAGCATATCTCGAAAACTATAATGAAGAAAAAAAAGATAAAGTAATTGAAGAAAATGCAAGATTCCATGATTTAATCATGAAATACAGTCAAAACAGAAGATTGAATAAACAGCTAAGTGATTTAAAATCTTTAAGTCATTATTACAGAGTTTTAAATTTTCAAGGTGAAAATAGAGAATGGAATGTTTTTTACGAGCACCAAGAAATCTTTAATCATATTGTGAATAAGGAACAAGAAAAAGCATATAAGGCTATGCAAAATCATATGAAAAACGATTTAATACATTTAAGAGAAATTTTTGGGAATAAACATAATTTACATAAGGAAGACTTTCTTCATTTTTACTAAATCTATTTTCACGTTTAAAAAATCAAAATGGTTTACAGTGCGAGGAACAAGTACGTAGATCGAAGCATTTTTTTATAAAAACTGAATATTAAGTAGTGCTATTTTTAGGCATAAAAGCTGTTCCGTGTCGAGCCCTATTAATGTGTGTTTGTCCTTTATATTTAAGGAGGTGATTTGTTTCATTTCGATATAGGAGTAATTTAGATCAAAACACATTGTTAGTTAAAAAAGGAGGCTTTTTATGCAAAAAGGTAACGCTAGTCAAAAAGTATTAGAACCACAAAAACATTTGACTGCAAAGCCAACGAATGTGCGTTGGCGAGTGTTTATAATGCTTCTTCTTCTCGTGACAATTAACTATGTTGATCGTGCAGTACTATCAATTGCTATGCCAGAGATACAAAAGGATTTAGCTTTAGATCCTGCAATTGTTGGTTTAATACTAAGCTCTTTTTTCTGGGGTTACGCACTTATGCAAGTACCATCAGGGTGGTTAGCTGATAAATATCGCCCAGATAAAATTGTGTACGGCGCTGCACTTGCCTGGGGAATTGTTCAAACGGCAACAGGTTTTATAACTGGTGCAAAATCACTAATGTTTCTTCGTGTTTTACTAGGCATTACAGAAGCTCCAGTAATGCCTGGGAGTTCAAAACTACAAGCAATTTGGTTAAGTTCAAAAGAAAGAGGTCGTGGTGCCACGATAATTGACAGTGGTGCACCATTAGGAACAGCAGTCGGAGGGCCTATTATTATTGCATTTATGGCATGGTTCGGTGGATGGCGTGGTGCTCTAATTGGTGCTGGTATCTTAACTATTATAATAGCATGGTTGGTTTGGCGAGTTATTAAAGGTGGTCCAAATGGTAACTCAAGCGTTAATGAAGCTGAACGTGAACATATTAGAAAAGCACTTGAAGAAGAATATGAAGAGCATAGACGTAATGTAAATGGTATAAAGGTTGGTGTAAAAGATTACTTAACCGCCCGTAATTTCTGGTGTATGTGTTTAGGATGGTTTTCGTTTAACACTGTTTTTTACGGATTAATGACATGGGGACCATCTTATCTGGCTAAAACACAGAATTTGAATATTAATGCAATCGGAGGGTCCATTTTAATTATCTTTGGCTCTGGATTTATAGGGGAAATCATCGGGGGGTGGATTACTGATAAATGGCGAGATAAGGGGGGTAACTTTAACACAGTAATGAGAACGATGTTATCAATTGCAGGAATTATGACAGCGCTTTCTATTTTCTTGTTGAGTAAATCTAGCTCGGTAACGATGGCAATTACCACTCTATCATTTGCTTTATTCTTTCTTCGTTGGGGAGGTTTATATTGGAGCGTACCTGCAGCAATCTCACAGCGTGAACATGTTGGTACGATTGGGGGATGCATGAACTTTGCGGGTAATATTGCAGGAATTATAACGCCAATCTACATTGGTCTTATCGTATCGATAACGGATTCGTATTTCTTAGCACTCATGGTATTTGTTGCAGCAGGTCTTCTTTTAGCTTTTGTATCAAGCATAATTAACTATAATAAAAAAATTGGCAGCGTAAACTAAATATAATACGAGGAGGATTTAAATAATGAATGAACCTAAAAAAATTGGTATGCTTACACCTTCATCAAATACGATACTAGAGCCAATTTGTTCTAAATTGTTGTGCGATGTCCCTGAAGTAACTTGCCACTTTTCCCGTTTTGAGGTTACTAAAATATCATTAGAACAAGATGCTTTAAGTCAATTTGATTTTGAGCCGATGTTAAAGGCAGCGGAATTATTAGCTCATGCGGAAGTAGATGTAATAGCTTGGAATGGAACATCGGGTGGATGGCTTGGCTTCGAGGTTGATCAAGAACTTTGCAAAGCGATAACAAAAAGAACAGGTATACCCGCTACTACTTCAATGTTATCTCAAGTAAGAGCATTTAAAGAGCATAATATTAAAGCTGTGCACCTTGTTACTCCTTATATATCAGAAATCAACCAATTAATTGTGGAACAATATAAAAAGCATTGTAATGTGGATACAGTTAATGTGGCAGGGCTTGGTCAGACTGTAAACCGTTCTTTTAGTTTAGTAACCCAAGAGAGAATTGAAGAACAAATTAAAGCGGTGTCTGTGTTACCTGCGGATGCCTTAAGTGTGGTGTGTACTAACTTTCCAGCGGTAGATAAGGTGGAATATTATGAAGAAAAATATAATTTGCCAATGTATGACACTATTAATGTACTTATGTGGGAGTGTTTAAAAATAGTGGATTTAGATCCTAGTATTATTAAAGGTTGGGGTAAAGTATTTTCAAGTGTAAATCAAAGTTAGTATAACCATTATTAGGAGCATTCAACCCGTGCAGGGGTTGCAATGCTCTGTTTATTTAGTTTGTAAATAAACAAAGAATATCTGCATGGTGATTAACGTCTTCTCTGACGACTCCATTTCATTTTACGGACAGAAGATTAGCTGTCACAACCCCTTATGCATGCTGTTTTAAAGTGCAGATGTCAAATTGATTATATCATGAATAAATAAAGTTTAAAACTTAGTGAAGTTTTTGGGAAATATAGAATTATTTACTTATTTAAAGTATTAGAAAAATGGGATGGTGGAAAAGAATGATTTCAGTTACTTTTTATAAAGATAAACGCTTGGTTTTGGGAATTAAAACTGAAAAAGGCATTTTAGATGTTGAAGCGGCTTCGACAAAATTTCCTTATATTAACAATATTCCTCTATCCGTATATGATCTAATAAATATAGAAGATATGCATGAAGAAATATCTAAGCTAGTTGCGGCATCTTTGAGGGAAGAAACTTTATTTTTAGAAGAAACTTCCCTTGATTATGGTCCTAGTGTACCTGAACCTAAAAAAATAATTTGTATTGGATTAAACTATAAAAAGCATGCTACGGAGTGTAATTTGCCTTTTCCTTCGAACCCAATTATATTTAGTAAATTTAATAATACTATTAATGCTCACGATAAAGAGATTATGTTACCTCATACTTCATCACAAGTTGATTATGAAGCAGAATTAGCAATAATTATAGGGAAAAAGGCAAGAAATGTTAAAAAAGAAGATGCCCTTTCAGTTATTTATGGATACTGTATTGCAAATGATATTTCTGCACGTGACTTACAATCACAAAGCTCTCAATGGTTACTTGGTAAAACAAGTGATGGTTTCTGTCCAATTGGACCATATTTGGTGAGCAAGGATGAGATAGAGGATCCCGACGACTTAAATATAACCTCTTATGTAAATGGAGAAATTCGTCAGAAATCTAATACATCTGATATGATTTTCAGTTGTAGAGAACTTATAACTTATATTTCGGAATATTTTACTCTTCAACCAGGCGATGTCATTTTGACAGGTACGCCAGAAGGAGTTATTTTGGGCTATCCTGAAGAGAAAAGGGTATGGTTAAAAGATGGTGATGTGGTAAAAGTTACAATTGATAAACTTGGTACATTATCAAACATTTTTATACAAAATACCAGAGAGTAATTTATAAAAAATAAAACTGGAACTGATTGAAAATATAGAGTTATTTTTGGTAAAACTTGTTTATTGAAAAATTTTTATAAACATAATTACAGGTTTAGTTTTGGATAATCAATATACTAAAAGGTGTAGCTTAAAGGCTTAATTTTACGTCTTCTTTCGCTAAAAACTTGGAATACTCAATTGATATTCTGAGTTTTTAGCAGTTTTTTTTGAAAAATTAAATAGATTTTACTATACTATAGTAATGCACAAAACGCTACTATATTGTCTTATATGAGTATAGTATCTTGTACGTTTGTTGCTGCACTTCTATAATAGAAATAGAGAACGTCATAAAGAGTAAAGGAGAGTAGCTTTGAAGATTCAAAAAACAACCATATGTGCTTTACTAATTGCGATGTGTTTTATAGGAGCAAATATTAAAGTAATGGGGTCCATTGCTTTTGATGCAGCTCCAGCTTTTATTGGAACACTGTTATTGGGTCCGGGCTTTGGAATGGCTCTTGGATTTCTTGGACATATGATTTCATCCTTAATAGCTGGATTTCCGCTATCCTTTCCAGTTCATCTCATAATAGCGATAATGATGGCTATTACTATGTTTTTGTATAGTGTAACACGTAGATGGATTGGCAAAAAAATAAATCAAGCTTTTGGTATTGGGATATCAGTCGTGATTGCATTTATCTTTAATTGTCCATTATCACTTTTAGCTTTATATCCAATTTTAAAAGATGTGATTTTTGTATTATTCCCAGCACTTGCCATTGCTTCGGTTTGTAATATAGTAGTTGCTGAAATTGTTTTTGCAGCACTACCTTTAAAGTGGAAGAAAAAGTATATAAGCCCTTCTACCATTTAACAGAATAATAACTGTTTAGAGATCAGGGAAAGAGGTGAGAATCCTCTACAGACCCTAACTACTGTAATGATGATGAAATCTCAGGATAAACCACTTAATCATAATGATTTGGGAAGGTGAGAGAGTAAGATGAATCTAAGTCAGGATACCTCCTTTAAACAGAATTTTCACAACATTTTTTCAGGGAGCATGTTGTCTTTATACATATTTTGTGTTGACTATTAGAAGAAGGCATAATTTTGTTGTATAAGGCACTAGGCTCCCAAAAGCCTAGTGCTTTTTTATATAGGTTATTTCGCATACTTTGTTTCCTATGAACAAATAGTGAATACGGGCAGAGTTAAATTCAGGGTTCGCTTATCACGGAACGGGCGGGTGATCCTCTTCGGTAAATAGAGCTTGCGGGGTGTCTGACCAATCCTACTATTCCGACTCGTACCTAACGATCCTATCGACTTTTATATACAATAAAACATGTTTGTGAAAAAATTGTAACCAAATTACTGTTAGTAACTTTATTGATTTTTATTTAAAGGAGTTGAGATAGCTCATGGAAATAGTAAGAGGTAAAGCAAAGCCGATAATGGTTCAAGGAACTCATTCTGATTCAGGAAAGAGTATTTTTGTGACAGCCTTATGCAAAATATTTTCAGAAGATGGTTTAAAGGTAGCGCCTTTTAAATCACAGAATATGGCTTTGAATTCATATATAACAAATGATGGTCTTGAAATTGGGAGAGCTCAAGGAATACAAGCTGAAGCAGCAGGAGTAGATGCATCTGTTCACATGAATCCTATATTAATAAAGCCATCTGGAGATATGAAATCTCAGGTTGTTTTACACGGAAAGCCATATAGTGATATGAAGGCGGCGGTTTATCGTCAGAATTTTTTTGAAACGGGTTTGCAAGCTATTAGTGAATCGTTTAAGAAGCTAGCAGATGAGTATGATTGCATTGTTATAGAAGGGGCTGGTTCACCGGCGGAAATAAATTTAAATGATCGAGAATTGGTCAATATGAGATTAGCTAGACTTGTTGATTCACCTGTAATTCTAGTTGGTGATATTGATCGTGGCGGGGTTTTTGCTAGTTTAGTAGGTACATTGCAGTTGTTGTCCGAGGAAGATCGAAAACGAGTGAAAGGGGTCATAATTAATAAATTTCGAGGAGATGTAACGCTTTTACAACCTGGACTGGATTGGTTTGAGGAATATACTAGTGTTCCGGTTTTAGGGGTTATTCCTTATATTCCTAATTTAGAAATTGACGGTGAAGATAGTCTGTCCCTTGCTCAATATAGCATAAGAGGTACGAATGATGAGGCGGATATTGATATAGCTGTCATTGCACATCCAACCTTTTCTAATTTCACAGATCTGGATCCATTACGTTTAGAAAAAGATTGTAATGTTCGTTTTGTAAAAAAAACCAGTCAACTAGGTAATCCCGATGTTATTATCATTCCAGGAACGAAAAACTCTGCTTACGCAATGGAATTTATGAAAGAAACTGGTTTAGATAGAAAGATTCTCTCATTAGTGAAAAAAGGTACTTACATTTTTGGAATTTGTGGTGGATATCAACTTTTAGGTAAAGAATTACTTGATGAATATCAGGTTGAATCAGATATTACAAAGATTTTAGGCTTGGGTTTACTACCGATAGTCACTGAGATGAAGCAAGACAAGAAAACAGTTATAACAAATGGATTTACGAAATGCTTTGGTGAAGAGATGATTCCTTTAAAGGGCTATGAAGTGCATATGGGTATTTCTAAAACGACTGAATATGTACCTTGCTTTGCTTTTTTAAATGGTGAAGAAGAGGGGTGCTGTATGAATAATGGGAAAATTATCGGCACTTATTTACATCATATATTTCATAACAATGAATTTCGTGGGGTGTTTTTAAATCAAGTGCGTGCAACTATAGGTCTACCATCTATAGAGCGTACACTTGATGTAGAGGTATTAAAAGAAAATGAGTATAGACGTTTAGCAAACCATGTACGTCAAAATGTAGATATAGAAAAAATTTACGAAATTTTACATCGATGAGAAAAGGGGAAAGGCAATGAGTGAAAAATTGCAATCTGTCATTAAAGAAATTAATGAGGTAAATCATCACATGGGTGAGATCGCCCTACAACATATTAATAATTTGACAAAGCCAATTGGGAGTTTAGGAGATATAGAAAAAGTGGCAATCCAGCTTACAGAAATTACAGGGGAGAAGATGCCTACTGTGTACCCTCCGGGTGTCATTGTATTTGCAGCAGACCATGGTATAGCAGAAGAAAAAGTATCAGCCTATCCACAAGAAGTAACAGCTCAAATGGTGATGAACTTTTTAAATGGTGGAGCGGCCATTAATGTTTTTACAAAAAATGTGAACGGATTAATAGAAATTGTTGATGTTGGTGTTAAATCGGATCTCTATGCAGACGGATTATGTATTGAAAAAGTAGCATATGGAACGAAGAATTTTGCAAAGGGCCCAGCAATGACAAAGGAAGAAGCGATTCGTTCTATTGAAGTTGGAATAAAACGGGCGGAAAACATTATAAATCGAGGAGCCAAATTATTAATTGTTGGTGAAATGGGAATTGCTAAT
Source organism: Bacillus sp. AP8 (assembly GCF_000321185.1). Lineage (NCBI taxonomy): Bacteria > Bacillati > Bacillota > Bacilli > Caryophanales > Bacillaceae > Bacillus > Bacillus sp. AP8. The sequence continues at coordinate 11,839 of NZ_CAPG01000035.1, read as the reverse complement.
ACAACATCTAGCTCTGCTATAGTTGCTGCTATCACTGGTTTAAATGTTCGTTCTCTTGTTGGACAAGGGACAGGGCTTTTGTCTTCAGCACTTGATTATAAGGCAGAAGTAATTGATGATGCTTTAAAGTTATTACAGCCTAATGCTGATGATGCTTTAGACTTGCTACAAAAAGTAGGTGGATTCGAGATTGGTGCTATGGTAGGCGCGATGCTGTATGCTGCATCTAGAAAGATTCCGATTTTATTAGATGGTTTTATTTGTACAGCTAGTGCTTTATTAGCAGTCAAATTATGTCCATTAGTAAAAGATTATATGATAGCAGGTCATCATTCAGTGGAACCGGGTCATACTGCTGCTCTCGAAAAGCTTGGTAAGAAACCTCTCTTATCATTACAAATGCGTTTAGGAGAAGGAAGTGGCGCTGTTTTAGCATATAGTTTGGTAGAAGCAGCGACAAAAATGGTCAGTGAAATGGCTACTTTCGAGGATGCGAATGTATCGAAGGAAAGTTCAAGAAGCTAATACTCAAATGCATAGAAACAGTTAGTATAATTGTCTCTATACTATTTTTAATTGCGAGGAGTTTCTATATGAAAACTAAATGGCCAGAGCATGGAGGAAAAACAAGTGTTATTGCATCTATTCTTCAAGATAAAGGTATGAATTCTTTTGGGCTAAAAGACTTTAGCGCAAATATTAATCCTTTTGGAATACCGTCTATTATGGTAGAAGCAATGATGACTGCAATAGTTGAAAAAAGTAACATCTATCCTGATTTAACTTATAAAGAGCATACAGAGAAAGTAGCTAATTATGAAGAAATCGCAAGTAATCAAGTACTTTTGACAAATGGAGGAGCAGAAGCGATTCATTTGAGTGCATCATTATTTAAAGGGAAAAAAGCGGCTATTTTTCATCCTACCTTCAGTGAATATGAATGGGCTTGTAAAGCAAATGGTGTTAGCTATACTTGCTATCTGTATGAGGAGTATTGGAATGATTGTATATTACCGAACAACTGGGAAAAAGTTTTAGAGACGAATGATGCGATATTTGTATGTCGTCCAAATAATCCATCTGGTACTCGTTTATCTTTTGAAGTAATGAAAAATTTGGTAGAAAAAGCAAATGTGTATGGAACTTACGTTGTTGTTGATGAAGCATTCATTCATTTTTCTCCAAATGAAAAAAGTGTAAAGTGTTTCATTCAGCAATACTCTAACTTAATTGTATTACGATCACTAACAAAGATTTTTGCTGTTCCAGGTGTTCGTTTAGGTTATATAATGGCTGATGAACAAACGATAAATCAATTATCGCAAATGCAAGTACCTTGGAGTGTCAATGCCGTAGCATTAAGTTTAATAGAATGTTTACCAGAATGTGATGACTTTATTAAAAAGACTGCTGCATTTGTTTTGGAAGAAAAGGTGTGGTTAACAAAAGAATTTCAGAAATTAGGGTTTGAAATATCTAATACTTATACGAATTATTATTTGCTTCGTGATCCTTTATTAGATAATCATGAGACTTTATTATTGTTTTTAGTTGAAAAAGGGATTTTAGTGAGACATACGTATAATTTTTTAGATATTGAAGGGAAAGCGTTACGTATTGCAATTCGAACGAGAGAGGAAAATGAAAGCATCGTACGACATTTAAAAGAATGGAGAGAGCGAGCTTGATCATTTTTATATCAGGTGGCGTTCGTTCAGGAAAAAGCTCTTTGGCTGAACGAATGGCTATGGATTTATTTAAGAAATTAAAGGCTAAAGGTCTATATTATGTTGCTACATCTAAGAGAAATATTGATGAAGAAATGAATCATCGTATCAAGCTTCATCAAGAAAGTCGAACGTCACAATGGACGACGATTGAAGAACCATATTTTATTCATGAAAAAATTCAGCTCGTACCAAATCATTCTGTTTTGCTTGTCGATTGTTTAACTGTCTGGAGTAGCAATGTGCTTTTTTCTGAAAATAAATCCTATCAAATAATGATTGAACGGTTAAAAAAGTTGTTTGATATTGCTAGATTAAAACAACTAACGATTATTTTCGTTTCAAATGATCTTAATGAAGAAATTCCTATTTTAGATGAAGGAGTTCAGAGCTATTTGTATAGTTTACAAGCTGTTCATAAATATGTTGTTTCACAAAGTGACCGAGCGATACAAGTAGTTGCTGGAAGTCCAATTAATTGGAAATGATATGGAGGGATTAAAATTAAAAATATTTGGTATGGAGCGGTATTATCTTTACAATTTTTAACTCGCTTTCCTTTGCCAATTGCCTGTGATGTGAATCGAAAATCTATGAAATGGGCTCTGCGCTTTTTTCCTTTTGCAGGAATTGTCATTGGTTGTTTTATGGCGATTGTTTATCTCCTCCTACATCCTATATTACCAGATACGCTGTTAATGTTAGCTCTCTTAACGGCATGGGTATATGCAACAGGTGGCTTACATTTAGACGGATGGATGGATGTTGCAGATGCAATTGGTTCAAATGCATCTATGGAGAAAAAATATGAAATAATGAAAGATTCTCGCGTTGGAAGTTTTGCGGTACTTGCAGTTATTTTTCTTTTTATATGGAAAGTAGGATTGTTATATGAATTACTAGCGATTAATAATGAGTTAGTGTTAATTTTGGTTTTTCTGTTTGTTCCTGCTCTTTCAAGGTTTCAAGCTCTATTTCAATTACTGCTTTTTCCTGCTATCCAAAATAGAGGCTTAGCACACGAATGGAGAAAGTATTTAGGATGGCAAGATATTTGGATTGCTTTATGTTGGTTACTTTTCATTACTGTATTTTATTATCCATTTGCTATTTTAATACTGTTACAATTTTTATTTACATGGGTTTACGGAAAATGGGCTGTTAAACATTTTAACGGAATTAATGGGGATCTTGTAGGAACCTCAATTGAAGGAGCAGAATTATGGAATTTGAGCGTTCTATACATCTTATTCTTATTCGTCACGGTATGACGGCATTTAATAGGCAAAAAAAATATATGGGATATACTGATGAGCCTATATTGGCTGATTCGTTATTAGATTATAAAAAACTACGAGCAATCTTCATACAAAAGAAAATGGACAAAATTTTTAGTAGTGATTTACTTCGTTGTCAACAAACGGCTCATTTTCTTTTTGGAGAACAAGAAATTTGTTGTGATCCACGTTTACGTGAAATTCATTTTGGTGATTGGGAAGGAAAGACATATGAACAATTAAAGAATAGCCCTGATTATTGTTACTGGCTCTCCAATTGGCAGACAGCCAGTATTCCAAATGGGGAATGCGGAATAGATTTTAAGAACAGAATTATTCAATTTATGTTAGAGAAAGTATTATTGAATGAACACTTTGGAAAGAGCATTGCTATTGTTTCGCATGGTGGTGTCATCCGGCACATTGTTTCTAGTTTATGTACAGATATAGATTATTGGGATGTGAAGGTTCATTTTGGTCAGGCTACTGAGCTATTTTTAGTTAAGAAGGAAGGTGAATGGACATGCACATCATCATCGGTGGTGCCTACAGTGGTAAGCGACAATTTGTAAGAAATAAATGGAGTAATGCCAAATGGATATCTGCATACGAAGGTGCAAGCTTTGAAGATGTTGATAATGCACCTATTATCGTTATGGAAGGCTTCGAAGTGTGGGTTAGTCAACTTATTAAAATGGGTAAAACAGATCAAGAAATTGTCCAGTATTTTCATGATAAATGGTCTTCATTATCCTCATCACAAGAATTGATATTAATCATGCTTGAAGTGGGTAGAGGAATTGTTCCTATCAATGTTCATGATCGCAGGCTACGAGATGTGATGGGGTGGATTCAACAGGATGCTGTTAAAATGGCTAATAAGGTAACTAGTATATGGCACGGCTTAGCAAAAACAATGAAGTGATCTGGGAGTATCCCCTATTTAGATATGAATGATTTAGATAGATATAAGATGAAACTTTACTGTGAAAAAAGGAGTATTTTGGTATGGCACAAATTAGAGATTTGACGGTGGTGGCACTTTCGGATAATCAGTTTTTACTAACTGCGGTTGATATCAGTGCAGCAATTGGTGAAAAGGAATTTGATGTATTATCGGTTCAGCCAGAGTTAACGGGGAAACTCACAACGCGTGTTGCGTTATTAGAAATAATAGCGAGTGGTGCTGATGTTGTCGCAATTAGTGATGTGATTGGAGCTGAAATGAACCCCACCGGTAAAAGAATTATTGCCGGTATTAAAGAAGAACTACAAAATGCTGAGCTATCTCACCTTGAGCTAAATGGTAGTACAGAAGAAAATATGATGACTAGTCAAACGAGTGTGGGAGTTATGGTAATAGGAGTTGCTAACGCTTCACAGCTAAAAATAAATAATATTTCTGATGATGCTTTATTATTTGGTTATGGGGAACCTCGCATGGGACAAGAATTACTTGAAAAACCTGATTTAGAAGTCTCTTATAACTTAGTACGTCAAATGCTTCGAAGAGATGATGTGTTAGAAATAGTACCTATAGGTTCAAAAGGTATTGAATTTGAAGCAACTCAATTGGCCCGACTAAATTCATGTTCCATCATAATCAATGCAGAATGCTCCGAGAGTTGGTTGGTAAAATCAGCTGGCCCGTCTACATCTATAATAGTAGCAGTGATTCCATCAAAAGCAGCTTCTTTTCAGGCAGCTTTCCCCGATGCATTTTTAATTGGTGAAATATCGAAATGGAAATGTAATAAATGATCTAATGTATAAAACAATAATTGATTTGGAATGTTGGAGTGAACAAAAAAATGAAAGTAAAAGCAAGATGTCCGGCCTCTTGCGGAGAGTTATTACAAGGCTGGATTGCCGGTAGTGAAAAATTAATTTCGTATCCGATTAATTGGTATAGCGAGGTTACAATAGAAACTTCTGAATTAAATCAAACTTTTTTTCAAAATACGAGGCACTTAAAAGTATGGCAAGCTTTTTATCAAACTTGTAGCTTCTTAGGGATAGATAAAAGAAATATCCCTTCCGTATCTTTAAGAGTAACTTCAACGATTCCTATAGCAAAAGGAATGGCAAGTAGTACGGCGGATATAGCTGCAACTTGTATAGCTACAGCACATTTATTCGGATATTCACTAACATCGCCTTTATTGGCTAAAATTTGTTTACTAATTGAGGCAACGGATAGTACGATATTTCCGTCTTTAACGTTATTCGATCATTTGCAAGGAAATACGATAGAAGAAACGTTTTGGGAACCAAATTTTGACGTGCTAATATTAGAGCCATTAGAAAAATTATCAACTGACAAGTTTCGAAAAGTAAATCATCAAGTAATTCTCAAACAACAAGCGAAGGCTATGGATCAGGCATATTTGCTGTTCAAGCAGGCTGTAGCTGAAAAATCCATTGCTAAACTTGGTTTAGTTGCAACAATAAGTGCAAAGGAGAATCAAAGAATTTTACCCAAAAAACGATTTCAAGAACTGTTAATGATCGTAGAAGAAAATGATTTACTTGGAATAAATGTAGCTCATAGTGGTACTGTTATTGGCCTAATGTATGATCGTCAAAAAATGAACTCTCAAAAGTTATTATCATTATTAGAAGAAGAGAATATTCTTGTTGACTATCCATGTCATCATTTTTGTCAGTCTACTCAAGGAGGAGCTACGATTCTTTCATAACTATATTCATAGACACGGTTTATATGGAATTTTTGTGAGCATAGCTTGACGGAATCGTTGTTAGTCATTGGGAGGGAGACATAGTAAGGTCCATACATTAGCTAGCTATTTCCATGTATATTTTTATCAAAATCCTCAACTGCTTTTCCGTTTATTACAAAAAGGGAGAAAAATGAAATGCATATCATAATATACGGTGCAGCGTATGTACTCGATTTACTTATAGGTGATCCTCATAGATGGCCACATCCTGTTAAATGGATGGGGAGTTTTATTTCCGTTTTTGTCAAATGTGCTAGAAAGCTTTGTAAGAATGAAGCACAGCTGAAATTTGCAGGTCTTTTATTATGGGTTGCTACCGTTGGCCTTTCTTATGCGGTGACATGGGGAGTACTAGAGATTGTCAAAATGAATATGATTCTATTTTGGGTTATTTCCATTTATTTAGCTTATACAACTCTTGCTACTAAATGTCTTGCATTAGAAGCGAAAAAAGTTTGGTATACATTAGAGAAGGGAACAATTGAACAGGCGAGAAAGCAGCTTTCGATGATTGTTGGTCGTGACACCAGTCATTTGTCAAAAGAGCAAATATCCAAAGCAACAGTAGAAACAGTTGCTGAAAATACGAGTGATGGAGTAATTGCTCCTATGTTTTATTTATTCTTAGGTGGTCCAGCTTTAGCAATGGCATATAAGGCCATTAATACGCTAGATTCGATGGTAGGTTATCAAAATGAGAAATATCGTTCTATTGGTTTTATTTCAGCAAAAGTAGATGATATGGCAAATTTTATTCCAGCAAGATTATCATGGTTGTTTTTGGTAGGAGCCAGCTTTTTTATGAAACTATCTTGGCGTAACGCCTTAAAGATTGGCTGGAGAGATCGTAAAAAGCATAAGAGTCCTAATTGTGCATATCCTGAAGGTGCAGTTGCAGGAGCTTTAGGATTACAACTTGGTGGTGCACATTATTATTTTGGAGAGTTAGTTGAAAAGCCAACTATTGGAGATTATTTCCGTGAAATTACAACTAAGGATATATCCATCACCAATAAACTACTGTATGTGGCATCGTTTATTGCATTTTTAAGTTTTACAATAGTTGATCTTACAATTCATTTTCTATTATAGATCAGAATGTATAGGAGGACATCCTTGTTTTTTCAAGGGGGATGTAAGGCCATTTGCTTATTACATCATTCGCCTTATATAAAATCTAAAGGCTATTTATTGGTTATGATTTTGTTAATGGTGAAAAATTATGGATATTTTTCTGTTTCTTAATTGGTGTACCAATCACTATTCAATAACATAATAACTTATATGAAATGGTTGTGAATATTGTTCCTGCTTTTATTATTTTGCATTTTTTCGTGTTTATTTATAATTTCATCAGTAATTGAAGTTGCAATTGTGGTATAACGATATGAAAGTTATTCGAGAGGCAGATTTGGTTAAGTCTTGGTAAGTGAAAAAGAGCATCTACAACTGGATTTATATTTTAAAACAGAAGAAAATTTGTATACAAATTGGAGAAATAAAGGGGAGATATTATGTATCCAATTATGCTTGATATTACCAATAAAAGAATTACTGTTGTAGGGGGAGGCAGAATAGCTTTACGTAAAACAAAGGGATTGCTAGCTGAGGGTGCCAACGTAACTGTCATTAGTCCTGAAATTGAAGCTAGCTTTTATGGGTTAGATATCACATGGAAAGAAAAAATGTATGAAAAAGAAGATTTAGCTGATAGTTTTCTTGTTTTTGCTTGTACAAATGATGCGGAAGTTAATCGACAAGTAAGAAAAGACGCAGCTCCCTTCCAGTTAGTAAATGTGACAAGTGAACAAGAGTTATCTGATTTTCATAATATGGCTGTTGCAAAAGGAAAGGAATGTTTATTAGCGATTTCTACACGAGGTCAAAATCCGAGTAAAGCAAAGACTATTAAGAAATTACTTGAAGATTGGCTGGAGGAAAATAAAATCTAATACTTTTTACATATTCTTTCTTAAAAACACACGAATCTTTTAACAAGAAATGATTGTGTGTTTTTTCAATTTAAGTCATGATGAATGATTCAATAAGTTTTGAAATCGTTCTCCAGTAAATATTATAGATAGCGAAAAAATAATTGAAAATTTATTATATTCAAAAATATAAACTCAATCAGTAATCTACCTTACAATCATTGCTTGTATACGTACTGAAAGGTATAATGTAGATGGTAAATTTATTGTTTGTTGTATTTGGAGGGAATAAAATATTGAAAACGACTATTTCGCAAGTATATAAATATGTTGATCAAGAAGTAACGATTGGCTGTTGGTTAGCGAATAAGCGCTCAAGCGGAAAAATGGCCTTCCTTCAACTTCGTGATGGAACAGGCTTTATGCAAGGAATTGTAGTGAAAGAAGAAGTTGGGGAAGAAATTTTCCAAAAAGCACGCGGTATTACACAAGAATCATCTTTATATGTAACAGGTAAAGTGCAAAAAGATGAACGTTCTCCTCTTGGATATGAGTTATTGGTAACAGATGTAGAAGTGATTCAAGCAGCTACTGATTATCCAATTACTCCTAAGGCGCATGGAACGGAATTCTTGATGGATCATAGACATTTATGGTTACGTTCAAAACGTCAGCATGCGGTAATGAAAATACGTAACGAAATTATTCGTGCTACATACGAATTTTTTAATGAAAATGGCTTTACAAAGATAGATCCACCTATTTTAACTGGAAGTTCACCAGAAGGAACATCAGAATTATTTGCTACTAAATATTTTGATGAAGATGCCTATCTTTCTCAAAGTGGACAGCTGTATATGGAAGCTGCCGCTATGGCATTAGGAAAAGTATTTTCATTTGGACCAACCTTCCGTGCAGAAAAATCAAAAACAAGACGTCATTTAATTGAGTTTTGGATGATTGAGCCTGAAATGGCTTTTGTTGAGTTTGAAGAAAACTTAGAAGTACAAGAGCAATATGTACAGCATATTGTTGAAGCAGTACTTAAAAACTGCCAATTAGAGCTGAAAACATTAGATAGAGATATCTCTAAATTAGAAAACATTAAAGCACCATTCCCAAGAATTACGTACGATGATGCGATTAAATTCTTAAATGAAAATGGCTTTGATGATATTTCTTGGGGAGATGATTTTGGTGCTCCTCACGAAACGGCAATTGCTGAGCATTTTGATAAACCGGTATTTATTACTCATTATCCAACGTCATTAAAACCTTTCTATATGCAACCAGCTCCAGATCGCAATGACGTAGTATTATGTGCAGATTTAATTGCTCCTGAAGGATACGGTGAAATTATTGGTGGTTCTGAGCGTATTTATGATTATGATATGTTGCTTGAAAACATTGAAAAACATAACCTAAGTAAAGATGCTTATAAATGGTATATGGAATTACGCCAATATGGTTCTGTTCCTCATTCTGGATTTGGTCTAGGGCTTGAAAGAACAGTGGCATGGATCAGTGGTGTGGAACATGTACGTGAAACGATTCCATTCCCACGTCTATTAAACCGTCTATATCCTTGATTTTTTGAACTATATAAAATCAATAACAAACAGATAAGGGCATCTCGAAAGTGATTATATATCACTTTTGAGATGCCTTTATGTATGTTATATTGAGGGTCGTCACAAAATTTGACATATCCCTTCAAATATTTAACTTTCAGATGTTCTTCTTGTTTTAGTTAGCCTTTTAAGCAAATGGAATATTGTTGGTCTATTATTAAGAGGATGTTGGTGATATGCTAGGATAAATGCTTGTTTTTTTACGGCATTTCTTTGATACAATATTTTGTCTCATATGTATAAAGAAAGTCCATTTAGAAGATGCAAATACAATTAAGAAAGTTTAGTTTTACATGTACTTGCTAATAAGAAATTCATGTTATACTAAAAATGAGGTGTCTTCTGATGAGTAAAGAACAATTATTAACTTGGCTTCAGGAAGGAAACGTAACGATTCCTTCTTTTCTTTTCGTTCATTATGCTCAAATGGGTCTAAATGAACAAGAATTAATTTTATTATTACAACTACAGTATTTTCAAAAGGAAGGAAACTCATTTCCTACGCCAGATGAAATAAGTGATCGAATGTCGATCTCGGCTGTTGAATGCATGAATATATTACGAAAGCTTATTCAAAAAGGTTTTTTAGAAATTCAAGAAACAATAACAGTTGACGCTGTTCGAAGTGAAATATATTCATTACTTCCATTACAAAAGAAACTGGTAGAGCATTTTTTAACCGAACAAAACCTTCAAACTGCTGTCAATAAGGAAGTAGAGGAAAGAAGTTTATATACCGTTTTTGAACAAGAATTTGGTAGAGCTCTTTCACCTTTTGAATGTGAAACGTTAGGTATGTGGATTGATGACGATCATCATAGTAATGTCATAATCAAGGCTGCTTTAAGAGAAGCTGTTATATCAGGGAAATTAAACTTTCGTTATATAGATCGCATTCTATTTGAATGGAAGAAGAATGGCATTAAGACAGTTGAACAAGCAAAGGCATACGGAGAAAAATTCCGTACGAACCATCAAAGAAGGGAAATAAAGCCAAAGCCAACTACAACGGAAATGCCATTTTATAATTGGTTAGAACAATAAAGAGGGCAGTCTCAAGTGATGATTAATCACTTTTGAGACGCCCTTACACTTTATATTGTTTCTTTTTTCTGTTAAAGGAAGAAGTTTGATTTCCGTTAATATATGTGATTTTAAAAAAAAAGTAAAATGAAACGATGAATGAAAGGAGATACGTATAAAATGTTAAATAAGACACAAATTCATTATTGTCTTGAGCAAATGAAGCAAATGTATCCAAATGCTCATTGTGAGTTAAATCACTCCAATCCATTTGAATTGGTTGTTGCAGTAGCACTTTCAGCACAATGTACGGATGTACTTGTTAACAAGGTTACGGCATCACTGTTTCAAAAATATAAATCACCAGAAGATTATGTAGCTGTTCCGATTGAAGAATTACAACAAGATATCCGTTCGATTGGTTTATATAGAAATAAAGCAAAAAATATTCAAAAATTATCAGAAATGATTATTAGAGATTATAATGGGGTTGTACCATGTGATCGCGATGAGCTAACGAAGCTACCTGGTGTAGGTCGTAAAACAGCTAATGTAGTCGTTTCTGTTGCGTTTGGAGTACCAGCGATTGCTGTTGATACACATGTAGAGCGAGTAAGTAAAAGACTAGGAATTTGTCGTTGGAAAGATAGTGTACTACAAGTGGAAGAAACGTTAATGAAAAAAGTACCTAAGGAAGAGTGGTCGTTAACACATCATACAATGATCTTTTTTGGGCGATATCATTGTAAAGCGCAAAATCCTCAATGTTCAGTTTGTCCTTTAAATGATCTGTGTCGAGAAGGGAAAAAAAGATTAAAAGATAAGGAAGTTGTTTAATTCTTATGGAATATAATATAGGTATACCCTCTGCTATGAAAAGTGATTATTTCTTTGGAGATGTTCAGAACATCAAAATTGATTCAACTGCTTTTCAGAATTGGAATAAAGCAGCTCTAGACAATTTTAATTACGAACTTTTATTTACAAATGAGATTACTTGTTATCATCCTTGGGAAAATAGTGAAGAAGTAATTCCTCATTTATTCGATGAATGGAGAAGTATAAAAGAACATCTTGAAAATTTTTATAGTAAACGTGATGTGAAAAAAGCAGCTCCATATATGAAGCAAGCGATTAGTATAAGTCTTTCTAGTATTTTTTGGATGAATAACAGCCCAGTAAACATTCAGGAATGGTCAACAAAAGTTGAATCTTTTAAACATGTTCCTGTAAATTTTTCTGAAAGAATGAATTTCATCTTATCACGACCAAATTTATATCAATCATTCAAGACCATTGAGCAGATTATCAATGAACTGGAAAAAATATTTGCTGTGTTACAAATTAAAAAGAATAACAAAATCAAAAAATCGTCTACGCTTTAAAGCAATAGACGATTTTTTTTGATGGCCTTATGGAGAAGGGAGTGAAACAAGAGCCTTCAGTAAGGAATACGAGCGAGAAGGATGGGACTAGTCGCTGGGATTGAATCTATTATCATAATACAAT